>NZ_JRFE01000018.1 GCF_000756305.1 Myxosarcina sp. GI1 | reverse complement strand
GCGAACCTACAGGGGGTTTACTAGGTGGTATCAGTCTTCTTGGTGGCGAAAACGTCGGTGGTCAAGGTGGCTTTGGTGGCGGTAACGGTACCGAAGCTGTAGAGCGTTTTCTAGCTCCCGATACTCCAGCTAGAGGTGGTGATGGTGCTGGTTTTGGTGGTGCCGTCTTTATCCGTTCGGGCAACCTAATTTTAAAAGATGTAGATTTCTCTAATAACCAAACTCAAGGTGGTGGAAGTAATGCCGATGGTTTGGGAGGTGCTATTTTTGTTTTAGACCCAAGCGATAATACCAATGGAAACGACCTGGGACTTCCCGAAACAATACCTACTGTTAGCGTTGACGGCGTTACCTACACTAATAATCTTGCTCCAGACAACAGTGGTACTGACACAGATAACAACAATGTTTATGGAATATTAAACAATGCGCCTGTTGTTACCACTCCCATTATCGACCAAACTGTAGCCGAAGATAGCAACTTTAATCTAGAAGTTGCCTCTAACTTTAGTGATGCCGA